>NZ_JBHRVD010000001.1:5762500-5792500 GCF_042647205.1 Mesorhizobium cantuariense
AGACTAGCGCCTAGAGCGGGATGAGATTAGTTTCGGTCATAGCCGGAGTTTTCGAAGTAGTGTGAGCACTCTGCCGGTGTGACGCGATTGAGGGTTTGGCCGATCGCGTCGCAGACGGCTTCGACGGTTCGGCTTGCGGCCTTTCTCAGCCAGTGCTTGAGCTTTGAAAAGAGCTGCTCGATCGGATTGAGGTCGGGCGAGTATTTCGGCAGGAAGAAGAGCCTTGCGCCGGCGGCGCGTATGGCGCGGCGCACCGCCTTGCCTTTGTGCGAGCCGAGATTGTCCATGATGACTATATCCCCCGGCTGGAGGGTCGGCGCGAGAACCTTCTCGACATAGAGGAGGAACCTCTCGCCGTTGATCGGCCCATCGATCAGCCAAGGCGCATCGACGCGATCGTGGCGCAGCGCGGCCAGGAAGGTCATGGTCTTCCAGTGGCCGTGCGGCACTTTGGCCTTGATGCGCTGGCCCACCGGCGCCCAGCCCCTGAGCGGCGACATGTTGGTCTTGGTCCAGGTCTCGTCAATGAAGACCAGTCGCGTGGGATCGATCCGGCCCCGATACTTCGTCCACTGCAGCCGCCGTCGCGCGACATCGGGACGATCCTGTTCGGCGGCGATCAGCGTCTTTTTTTGTGAGTGAGCTTCTCGGCATGCACGAACTCCCATACCGAACGGTAGTCGACCTTCAGACCACGCTCACCAAGCTCGGCCACAAGGCCGCGCAAGGTGAAGTCCCCGTCGTGACAGCGCTCGATCAGCCAGTCGCGCCACGCTCCCGAGAGTTTCTTCGGTTTGTAGCCGCCCACCTGGCGAGGCGCGGCACTGCCAGTCTCTTCAACACGCTTAAGCCACGCAATGGCCGCGCTATAGCTGACGCCAAATCGAGCCGCCGCGGCGCGCCGCGAGAGCCCTTCCGTCTTAACCGCGGCGACAACCCGCTCGCGAAGGTCCATCGAATATCCTGCCATCCATACTGGCCTCCTCCAGTATGAAGGTTGAATCAGAACAAAGGTGATTTGGGAATCCCACGACTCTTACAAATCCCATCCCGCTCTAAGGCTTGTTGAGATTCAGCGTGAGTTTATGACGGCGGCTGCGAGATTGATGAAGGCAGCGAAGCTCTGATCGGTTTTATCGGCTCGCATGGCGATACGCTTGAATTCCTTGAGTTTGCAGAAGAAGTTCTCGATCAGGTGGCGCCATTTGTAGAGTTCCTTGTCGAGTGGCAGGGGAAAAGTACGACGTGAGTGCTGTGAGATAACGATCCTGGCGCCGCGCTCATTCAGGTCGGCAATGATGCTGTTGCTGTCGAACGCTTTGTCGGCCATCAAGCCACCAAAACAGACGCCATCGATGAGCGGTGCGACGCCCACCGTATCGAACCGCTGGCCGGGCAAAAGAACAAAGCGCACAAGATTGCCAAGCGCATCAGTGAGCGCCAGAATTTTGGTGGTCATGCCGCCCTTGGAGCGGCCTATGGCCTGGCTTTGAGTCCCCCTTTTGCGCCCTGTCCATGGCGGTGGACCTTGACGATGGTAGCATCAACCATGGCGTACTCCATGTCCGGCTGGTCCGAACAAGCCTCGAAAAGCCGAATGAAAACATCGGCTTTGACCCAATCGCGGTAGCGTTTGAAAACGGTGTTCCAGCTCCCGAAGAAGGCTGGAAGGTCGCGCCACGGACTTCCTGTCCGCACGATCCAAAGCAAGGCTTCGATGAAGCGGCGATTGTCACCCCCACTTCGTCCGGGATCGGTTGGTTTGCCCAGGCAATGCGGTTCCATCTTCGCCCATTGGGCGTCCGTCAGCACAAATCGTTCCATCCAAAGCTTGAATCACAATCCAAGCTCAGGGGGAATCCTGAATCTCAACAAGCCTTAGGTAGTCGGCTTAGGCCTGTTTGCGTTCCCCTTGGGGTCCAGCTTGCTTGCCGCGGTTAGTGGTCCAAACGCGAACAGCCCGCCGGCTTTGTGGCTGACGGGCTGATTGTTTGATTTGGTTGCGGGGACAGGATTGGTTTTTTGTCCCGCAGCTTTGGCTTCGCCTCCTTGCGGGCCCCCGAGCCAGGCAAATCGATGGCCACCACAGCCGAATATCAAAACGGCCCGCACGAGGCGGGCCGTTTTGATATTTGGTTGCGGGGACCCGCAACCCCTTTTGTCATAACATCGTCAGGCTTTTGATTTTGGTCGGGTTTGGCGAGTTCGAGGATGCCGAACAGCTCGCCGCGTAGCTCGGCATGGACCTCGCCGCGCTTGTCGCCGGGCGTGAGGACGATCTGTCCGATCAACGAGCGCAACGCCTCGGCGGCTGGACGTCCGTCCTCGTGGTCGGCGAGCGCTTGCGTAAACTGCATGACCCGCTTGCGGTAGAGAGTGGCGATGTTGGGATGCAGGTCAGGCACGTCAGTGAGCGCCACCGCCAGACGCGCGGTGATCTCCGCCTTCTGTCTCTCCAGGTCTTCCATTCTCGCTTTCATCGAAGGTTGATACAGGCCATCCTCGATCGCCGCCATAATGCCGGCGATAGCGCGCTCGATCTTGTCGAGCGCCTTGCGGTCCTGTTCGCCTTGCGCGCGACGCTCCTGATTGAGGCGGTTGGTCTCTTGGGCGTACGCTCTGATCGCCTCGGCCACGGCATCGGCCGAGACCAGCCTTTCCTTCAACCCCGAGAGGACACGCTGTTCGATCTTCTCACGGGTGATGGTGCGGGCATTGTCGCAGATGCCCCGGCGCTGGTGGTTGAGGCAGGCATAACGATCGCGTGTAAACAGGCCGTAGCGCCCGCCGCAGCAGCCGCAGATGAGCAAGCCCGAAAGGAGGGAGACTGGCCGCTTCATGGTATGCAGCTTCCCGGCCCGGGCCTTGCGCGTGGCGATCGCCACCGCCTCGAACTGGCTGGCGATGGATTTCTGTCTCTCCTTCACGGCTTGCCACAATTCGTCCTCGACGATCCTGAGATGCGGCACCTCGGTGCGGATCCATTTGATTGCTGGATTGGCCCGCGACACGCGCTTACCCGTGGCAGGATCCTTGACGTAATGTAGGCGGTTCCAAACCAGCACGCCGGTGTAGAGCTCGTTGTTGATGACGCCGGTACCCCGGATTACATGCCCGCGCACGCTGGTATCGCCCCAATGCCGGCCGAGCGGGCCGGGAACGCCCTCCTTGTTGAGGTCCACGGCAATCGCCTTCGGGCTCTTGCCGGTGGCGAACTCGCGGAAGATGCGGCGCACAATGGTCGCTTCCTCCGGCACGATCGCGCGGTCTCCCCGGACGGGATCGCCTGCGCTATCCAGTTTCTTCACCACCCGGTAGCCGTAGCACAGCCCGCCTCCGGCCTTACCCTTCTCCACCCTACCCCGCAGGCCACGATGGGTCTTGAGGGCAAGGTCCTTGAGGAACAGGGCATTCATCGTGCCCTTGAGGCCGACATGCAGTTCGCTGATCTCGCCCTCGGCTAAAGTGACGATGGTAACGCCGGCGAATTTGAGGTGTTTAAAGAGAGTGGCGACATCTGCCTGGTCGCGGCTGATGCGATCGAGCGCCTCGGCCAGCACCACCTCGAAGCGGCCGCGCTGGGCATCGCGTACCAAATGCTGGATACCCGGCCGCAGCACCGTGCTGGCGCCGGAGATCGCGGCATCCTCATAGGTTCCCGCCACGCTCCAGCCCTCACGCGCCGCCTGCTCGCGGCACAGCCTCAACTGGTCCTCGATGGAGGCATCCCGCTGGCTGTCGGAAGAATAGCGTGCATAGAGTGCGACACCGGTCATGGCGGCGGATCCTCTCTTCTGTTCCCAAGGGGTTTGCCATTCGGCCCCCTGCCCTCTCCCTCTCGGCGACCCGGCCGATTGTCGTTGGCCGCCAGCCCCGCCTCGAATGATTCCCGCGCCAGCTGCCGGCCGATCAGCCGGGCGATATCCAGCACCACCCGATCCAGCTTCGATGCCGCCATGTTTTCAGGGCGCCCCTCAGGGTCTACGAGGTCGCCGTTGTCGTTCGCCGGAACCAACGCCTGTGGGCCAGTCCTGATTTCCTCTGCCATCGCGGTCGCTCTCCCAACGGTGGATCGACCCAGCATCAAGAAGCCTCCGGACGGCGACGAAAAGCACGAAGTTCATCTCGTAGGGCCACAGCGTGCAATGACTTGCGCCGTGCGGTTTCGTCTCGATCGTCAAGGCGGGCTGCAGGCGACAAGTGGGAACATCCGGCTGCGCCTTCCTCCTTCAACGCCGCGACCAGCTTGACTGCGGACTCCCAATGCTTGGCGACATCGCTCCGCGTCCCTTCCCGGCTCCGGCGACTAACCGGCAGCCCTCCCGCGATCACTTTTAGGTCACGCAGTACGGAAGCTATGTGCGGCCACGGGAAGTCGGTAGGGTCACCAATGTCCCGATCGGCACCGACGATCATTTCTAACTTGGCGATGACGCCGATGAGCGACGTTGCCACGACCTCAGGGATCGAATCTTGGAGCTTAAGGAATAACCTAAGCCAACCTGCCCTCGACCGGCATGGGTTCGGCGGACGTTCCAATCTCCTGCTTTGAGTCGACGATCGCCAGTTCCTCCCCCAATGCGGAGATCAAAGCCGACACACGGCCGCGCACCCGTGGATGAAGTTGCACCAGCCCTTCAATCAGGCGTCGTCCTTCCGCGCTGGCAATAAAATTGATTCGCTCGTCGGCCGGCAGCGGCGGAGCGTCACGATCGGTCTCATTGTCCGGCAGGCCTGCGAAGAAACGGCTCACTGGGACGCCCAGCGACCTGGCGATCTCGAAGAGCATGGATGCGCTAACGCGGTTTTTCGCGTTCTCATATTTTTGAAGCTGCTGGAAACTGATGCCGATGGATCGCGCAAGCTGGGCTTGCGATACGTCGGACTGCACGCGAACCGCAGCGATCTGCCTGCCGACATATTGATCAGCAGGGTGCGGGCCACTCTCGATTCCATGGTTTACCGGTGCGTTGAAGACGCTACGGCGCCCTGGCTCCGCAAATGATTTTCGGAACTGCATCAGTCGCTCCTTGTGTAGAGAGTTTGTCTCGGTAAGCCCCCGCAAAAATCATCAAACCGACGAATGATCGCGATTTCGATACCTTCGTGCTGCAGTTCAGCTCAAGAATTTCTGCTCTCTAATCCGAGCTATGTCGTCTAAGGCCGAGCGGATTTGTGGCCACGGGGGTTCACTGTCGTGTAGCGAATACTCCCCTTCCCTAAGCACTGCATCTAGCTTAGCGGCAATACCAGCCAGTGACGTAGCAGGAACCTGGGATAAGTCTCCGAGCAATGCCTTCGCGCGCTCGGCAGCTTCGCACTCCGCAAGCAAGCCCGTCGAGTAACCAATATCCCTACCGACGGCATCCCAGCGCGCCTGATGGGCTACGATTTCGGCTTCAGCCTGAGCGCGGGCTACTGTGTTCGCCGGACGAACACCCAGCAAGTCTTGGAGGGCTCCAAGAGAGTGAACGGTCACGCTCTCGCCGTCGGACAACTTCACTGTAGTGCAAGGGAAACCAACGGTCTCGATAAGCACTTTCTCCAACCGCTGCTGCTCATTGCAAAGCCGTTCAGTCTCCTCCCAAGCCGGCTGCCATCGTCTCCACACCGCCACCGCAGGATCAATGGCGTCATCACCCTCCAAGTCGCTGCGAGCAAACGATGTAGCCTGTGTCGCCGCCATTGCGATTGCTGTTCCCGCAAGCACCTTCCTGCGCGTGACGAAAGGCAAAGTCGTGTTATTGTCGGAATCAGCCATGATCCGAGCTCCCAGAAGCTTAGGCGTGGTCAGGCCGCACCGGTGTTACGAGCACCTGTGCGGCCGTGTGCTGTAATTATTAATGTCACTTTTTGTGACTTTTAGCAAGTTGAATGTCATGAAAAAGGACATACTGCCTCAGCAGGTGCGTGCAGCACGGGCATTGATCGATTGGACAAGAGACGACTTGGCAAACGCATCCGGTTTGACAGTTCGTACGCTAGCCAGAATTGAGAGTTCGCAAACGATCCCTAGACAAACAACGCTTGAAGCGTTGACCAAGGCATTAGAGGCCGCAGGGATCGAATTCATTTCACAGAATGGAGGGGGACCAGGCGTCCGGCTAGCCCGTCGACTGGACGGGAAATGACCTAGAACCCGGAAGTACATCTTCCTGATTTCCGCCACCTGACGGCTACGGCGCCGGTGCAGGTAGACCAGACGTCCCGCCAACCTCTTGGCGTATGACTGCTCGCCATCGAGACAAGCAAACACGGTGGTAGCAGCTATCCGGCCTGGGCGCCCACCAAAACCTTGAGCCTGTCGAGTGCGTGACCTACTACGAAGCCGAGACATCCGGTGCGCTGGCGTCGAGTTGGGGCGCGACGCGTGGCGGACAATCAGACGAGTTGCGAAATGGCCGCAACTGGGCCGGGGATCGGGATAGGGGGACGCCTCGCGACGCCGCCCCTCCCACACCACCGGGCATACGGGTCCGTACCACGGCGGTTCGATCGTATTAAGCTTGGGCAGAGACATGAAGTCGAGGGAGACCGAGAGACTCGAAGTAATGGTTGCGCAGGGCCTGTTGGACCGCCGGGTGTCCTGACATGCGCCAGAATCCCGTCGGTGAACCGGCGGCAACCGCAGCTCCGAACTTTGGTACGCCATGACGACGTAGTTCCTTGAAGCGGTTGTGCCCGTTCCCCCATTGCCACCAGAGATACATGCGTAGTCTCCGGCGGGTCCACGCTTCCAAGTTCGTAAGCACCCGTGGGGTCTGGCAGAAGCCAAAGTAGCCGCGCCATCCGATGAGGTATGACTTCAGCTCCTTGATCATCTGCGGCAGACTGATTCCCCGTGTCCGGCGTGTCATGTCCCGGATCAGCGCCTTGAATTTGTCGAGGGCCTTTGGCGCGATGCGCCGTTCGCTCCCGTCATTTGAGATGCTGAACCCAAGGAATTTCCGCTCCTCCGGTCGCGCCACCGCGCTCTTCGCCTCGTTGACCTTCAGCAGCAGCTTCTTGGTCAGGAACCGGCCGACAGAGGTCATGACCCGTTCGCCGGCGCGGCGGCTGCGAACATAGATGTTGCAGTCATCCGCATAGCGGCAGAAGCGGAGACCCCTTCGGGCCAGTTCCTTGTCGAGGTCGTCGAGCAGGAGATTGCTTAGGAGGGGCGAGAGCGGGCCACCTTGCGGGGTCCCCTCGTCCACCGGACGGACCAAGCCATCCTCCATCACCCCCGCATTGAGGAATGCGCGGATGAGTTTGAGCACGCGCTTATCGGATACCCGCGCGGCGACGCGCGCCATCAGGCTGTCGTGATTGACTCGGTCGAAAAACTTTTCGAGATCGATGTCAATCACGTGGCTGTAGCCCTCGGCAACGTAGCGTTGCGATTGGGCTACCGCCTGATGGGCGGAGCGTCCTGGGCGGAAGCCGTAGCTGTGCTCGGAGAACGTCGGGTCCCACTGCTCCTGGAGAACCTGCAGCAGGGCTTGCTGGATCAGTCTGTCGACGACGCAAGGCACGCCGAGTTTTCTGACCCCGCCCTCCGGCTTGGGGATTTCGACCCGCTTGACCGGCTGCGGCTGATAGGTTCCTTCGAGCAATCGAGACCGGATGCTTGGCCAGTGCTCACGCAGGTAGCCCTTGGCGTCATCGATGGTCATCCCATCCACGCCTGGACCGCCCTTGTTGCTTCGAACGCGTTTCCACGCTGTTTCCAGATTCTCTCGGCTACATACCGTCTCCATTAGTTGTTCTGTCCAGGCCGGGCTTTCGGGTGCCGACTTCGCCACGAGTGGTTCGGCCCCTTGGTAACCGCTGACAGGGGCTTCACCCCGGTCCCTCGGTTCCAGGGCCAGTGAGTACTGGGTCTTCTGCCGCTTTCCACTCATGAGTTGCCAGTCCTATTTGCCACTTCCAATCGTTCGGGCCTTCGGTCATCGTTTCCGGCTCGGCCTATCCGTTTGCTCCGCCTTTCGGCTTGGAGTGCCTCACTAGCCTTGCCGACAGCATCACCTACTACGCCCTCTGCTGACTCCTGCATCACGGTCAGGTCACCTTGCGGTTCCCTCAGTTCCGAAGTCGGAACATGACGCAGGCCTCCCCAGGTAAGTTCAATCGCCTTCCCCGCGCACCTGCCGGATCTACAGCCCTGCCCCTTGATGGATATGGACTTCGCGACACGTTGCCCGCTCGTCCGGCCAGGGATGCCTCATATCCGGTTTCTGTTCGTCAGGTCGCGGTTTTGCTCCACGCTTCCTTCAGACACCACCTCGCGGTAATGCCCTTGCGCTTTGCTAAGCCTTCACCTCCATCAGGTTGGCAAGGGGACTTTCACCCCCAAGCGGTTGAACATGCTGGGCACACAACGAACCCGCTGCGCGGGAGGGCGCCTGCGGTTGAGGTAGAGATCAAGAACCGGTCGTCGCGCCCGCGTTGAGCAGGGTTCGGCAAGGGCAGAGCATCACAGGCTTCTTCAACAAGGAGCCTGACTATGCCTCATTCAATTCTCGAAGCTTCGATCAGCCCGTTGCGCCAGCGACTGATCGACGACATGAACATGCGACGTTTCTCACGGGAGACACAGCGCAACTATCTCCGCGACATCGGACGCCTGGCGACATTCCTTGGGCGATCACCAGACACAGCGACCACCGATGACCTGCGCCGGTTTCAGATCGAGCAGCAGGAGGACGGCGTTCCGGTTCCGACGATGAACAGCATCGTGTCAGCGCTGCGCTTCTTCTTCACCCACACGCTCGACCGCCCGGACCTGGCGCGCCGGCTCGTCCGGCTGTCGCATCCGCGTAACCTGCCCGTGGTGCTGAGCCGCGACGAGGTTGCCCGGTTGCTCAACGCCACCACCTGCCTCAAGCACCAGGCGGCACTCTCGGTCGCCTATGGGGCCGGCCTGCGTGTCGCGGAGGTGTCGATGCTGAAGGTCGCCGACGTCGACAGCGAGCGCATGCTGCTGCGCGTCGAACGCGGCAAGGGCGGGCGGTATCGCAACGCCATGCTCTCGGAGGATCTGCTCACGCTTCTGCGTGAGTGGTGGAAGGTCGGGCGGCAGCAGGGCGTAATGCATCGCGACGGCTGGTTGTTTCCCGGGCAGCACGCGATGAAGCCGATCAGTACGCGGCAGCTCTATCGCATAGTCGTCGAGGCGGCCCAATCCGCCGACATCGCCAAGCGGGTCGGGCCGCACACGCTGCGTCACAGCTTCGCCACCCACCTGCTGGAGGACGGCACCGACATCCGGATCATCCAGGTCCTGCTCGGGCACGCCAAGCTCAACAACACCGCCCTTTACGCGAAGGTTGCGACCCGAACGGTGCGTGCCGTGACGAGCCCGCTCGACAAGCTCGGCCTGTTCAAGCCGGGAGAGACCTCGCCCGGTGGCTAATCCGTGCGCGCCTCGATCGAGGTCGCCGACATCTTCCGTGCTGCCGGACCCGCCTACCGGGCCGCCCATGCAGGTCACCTGAGCCTCGTCCAGCTCAAGGTGATGTCGGCGATCGAGCATTGCCGCACCGCAGCCCTCGGCGGTCACGTCGAGGCCTGCGAGGACTGCGGCCAGTGGCGCATCGCCTACAACTCCTGCCGCAACCGGCACTGCCCGAAGTGCCAGGGCGCAGCCGCGCGGACATGGCTTGCCGAGCGCGAGGCCGACCTGCTGCCGGTCGGCTACTTCCATGTCGTGTTCACGCTGCCCGCCGAGGTCGCCGACATCGCCTTCCACAACAAGGCGCTGGTCTACGACCTGCTGTTCAAGGCGGCATCGGAGACGATGCTGACGATCGCGGCTGATCGGAAGCACCTCGGTGCGCGCATCGGCATCACTGCGGTCCTCCACACCTGGGGTTCGGCGCTGACCCACCACCCGCACGTGCACATGATCGTGCCGGGCGGCGGCATCGCGCCGGACGGGAGCCGCTGGGTCTCGTCGCGTCCAGCCTTCCTTCTCCCGGTGCGCGTGCTCGGCAAGTTGTTCCGACGCCTGTTCCTCACCCGGCTGCTCGCGCTGCACGACGCCAGCCGGCTCGGCTTCTTCGGCACACTTGCTCATCTCACCGAGCGGCAGACATTCCTGCGCCACCTTGCTCCCGTCCGGAAGACGCGCTGGGTGGTCTACGCCAAGGCGCCGTTCGCCGGACCGGAGGCAGTGCTCGCCTACCTGTCGCGCTACACCCACCGGGTCGCGATTTCGAACAGCCGCCTGATCGCCTTCAACGCGAGCGGCGTCACCTTCCGCTACTACCGTCGCGACGGCGCCGACCGGCAGCAGGTCATGACGCTTGGCCCCGCCGAGTTCATCCGCCGCTTCCTGCTCCACGTGTTGCCGCGCGGCTTCCACCGCATCCGGCACTATGGACTGCTCGCCGGCTCCGCCCGCAAGGCCAGTCTCACGCTCGCCCGTGAACTCCTGGACGTCGCCGCGCCGCCCGACCCCAGCGAACCGGACGACTTCCGCCCGTCATGCCCGTGCTGCGGCGGACGCATGATCGTCATCGAGACCTTCGAACGCTGGAGGCAGCCGCGCGGACCGCCGGACGCAACCGCGACGAGCCGGGAGAACGTCCCATGACCCGGCATGGTATCCAGCGTTCAGCCGCAGGCACTCAGCCTCCGGCAATGGACCCACGCGTGTTCTTGGTAATGGTTGACCCCGACAGGCGCGCCTCCGGACCAGCGCCCGGCCGACAACACCGCGCGGAGGCACAACGAGGCGGCCTGTTCGCGCCCATCCCCGCGCTTCCCGTCGGCGGGCGCGCCATCGCCGACACCGGCCGAAATCCGAAATCCCCATAGCCACCGCCTGTGGCCCGCGGGTTCCTTCCTCGGGGACTTTCGTACGCCTGCCGGCGCCCGAAACTCTTCACGAAAGAAGGCCGTCCGGTTCTGGCATTGAAGACGGGGGAGCAGAACTACCGCTTTCCATCCTCCTGCGGGCATTCCGTTTCTGCTGAAGCCAGCCGTCAAATTGTTGCAGCTTTGTTGTCGACTGTTATCCTATTACCACAGACATTCGACAGGGAGTAACGACCAATTGAGCATAGCATTTGCCAAGGAGGAAAGCGCCGAGGCAGCGTCGGAAACCATCCTGCCGGCTCGCCCTATCTCCGATCGGATCAATCTGGTCACGGAGGCGGGCCTAAAGATGCTGCAGGATGAATTGGCTCGTGCTCAGCAGACCCTCGAGGCCGCTAACCTGCTGGAAGATGTCAACGAGAGGCGACGGCAGTCGGCGGTTCCGGTTCGGGATATGCGCTACTATGCCGAGCGCATCCGTACGGCTCAGCTTATGCCGGTGCCGACATCGAATGATGTGATCGCCTTCGGTCACACCGTTACCTTCGAGCGTGACGATGGCCGCACTCAGACCTTCCGCATCGTGGGTGAGGACGAGGCCAACCCGTCTCAAGCTTCCATATCGCATGTTCGCCGGTGGCCATCGCGTTGATTGGCAAAACCGTTGGCGCCTTTGTCCCACTGGGGCAGCGCGAACTCGAGATCCTGTCCATCTCTTAGTTGGACCCTGCCATTCGCATGGCGTCACGAAGCGGAAGCGACCCCCTTCGGAAGCACGCCGCGCCCGAACTCGACATCCCAGCTGCGTTCCGCCGGCGAGGCTTCGCCACCCAACCCGAGTTTGGGAAAGAGCAACTCGGCAACGTTAAATGCCTCTTCCAGGTGTGGATAGCCGGACGCGATGATCGTTTCGATGCCGATCTCCTGATACTCGCGAATTCGCGCGGCAACATTGTCGGGATTGCCGACCAGCGCAGTTCCCGCGCCACCACGCACAAGGCCAGGCCCTGCCCACAAATTGGGACCGACAACCAGGCGGTCGCGCCGGCCCTGTTGAAGAGCTGACATGCGCTTTTGCCCGACGGATTCCGAGATATGGACAAACCCATTCTGGGCCTCGGCGATCAGGTCGTCGGTGACGTGGCTGATCAGCCGGTCGGCGGCGGCCCAGGCCTCGTCCTCCGTTTCGCGCACGATCAGATGAATGCGAAGAAGCGGATTGTTCGCCCCTTCTTTGGGGCCTGACCGCCACCCAAGCGAAGTTCGCGTCGGCATTTCCGGCAGGACCCGCTCGTGGCCACGCCTTTCCGAATACGCGTCATCCCTTGCCGGTAGAGAGCGACCATTTTCGGGTGAAGAGAATATGCCGATTATCTTCAAACGCCCTCTGGGCTGTGCATATCGAACCCGAAGGTTACCCGGAATACGCCAGCGTCGGGACCGGCGTTTTTCGCCTT
The DNA here is from genome assembly GCF_042647205.1 of Mesorhizobium cantuariense. Classification (NCBI taxonomy): domain Bacteria; kingdom Pseudomonadati; phylum Pseudomonadota; class Alphaproteobacteria; order Hyphomicrobiales; family Phyllobacteriaceae; genus Mesorhizobium; species Mesorhizobium cantuariense. The sequence goes on from NZ_JBHRVD010000001.1 coordinate 5,774,758, forward strand.
CATCAGGGTTGCGATAGTCTCAAACGCGAAGCGTTCGATGGGATGCGATATGATCAGTGAGATCGTGCCATCGATTAATGCGGCACGCGTATCTTCAAAGAGTTCATAACCCACAACGACAAAGTCGTTTCGCTTGGGGGTGGCACGAAGTGCGGCGATGGCGCCGGTAACACCTCCGCCGGAAATAAACAGTCCACACATGTCCGGATGGTCTGTCAGTAGCTTTTCCACGTGCTCTCTCGCAACCACTGCAGATTCGTAGGTCGGCAGGGGTTCAAGCAACGTGAAGCCAGAATTGTGTTCGCGGAAGTAGGAACGGAACCCGCTTTCGTTCATCTCTTGGTTGCGCAGCCGATGGCTTCCGACGAGTATGCCGATCTTTCCGGGAAACCGCACCATCCGGTCGAAAGCCCACGCCGCAGCACGTCCCACCTTCCAGTTATCGAGGCCAACGAAACTGATATTCCCTTTTGCTGTCAGTGGACCGATGAGGGAGACAACCGGGACTCCTTTCTCCAGAACGCTGTCGATGGCATCGGCGACAACCGGGTGCTGTGGCGCAACGATCGCAAGGGATTGGCACCGTTCACCCAAAGATATGATATGCGGTGCGACCTTTTCAGGGGTTAGGTCTTCAAGAAACTCCAGCGTCAAGTCGATACGGCCCCCCGAATAGGCGTCAGCGGCTAGGGTGATCGCATCGCCCAAGATTCGATAGAAAGTGCGCTCCTTGCGCTGCAGGAGAACGCCCAGTCGGTGCGTAATTTGCGGCGCTTTAACAGCATGTTTGATCGTGCCCAGCCCGTAGAACCCGATCTCTTCGGCAGCTGCGGACACGCGCTCCCGAGTGTAGGTTCGGACTGACCCCGGCTGATAGAGAACGCGGTTTACTGTTGACACAGACACGCTTGCAGCCTTCGCGAGGTCTGGAATCGTTGGTCTCTTCATATCAAATAATTCCATTTTTAGGAGAAGGAACCATCAAATCATTTCATGAACCGGATGCTGCGAAGTGATTTGAGACGAATTTTTGAATTTATTATGATCTGCGTTGACCTGAAAGATGTCAACGATGCATGCAAGTGTCGTTGACAGCGCTCGACGATCTCAAGCCGTCAACGCTTTGGGGGAGGCCCATCGCAAAAACTGAAGGATGTAATCCAGCGCCTGCGCCGGGATTGCGGAATTGTGAGTGCCTGCACGCCTAAACGGCCGATCGACAAAAACCATATCTCGAGCCGCAATGATGTGGCTTTAACCTGAGGGAGGATTTCGACATGAATTTCACCAAAAAGATCGCGGCAGCGGTTATGGCAGCAATGTTCGCTTCCAGCGCCTATGCCGGAGACAAGGATATCGCTGTCATCGTGGGCTCGGCCCAGGACGGCTTCTGGAACATGGTCAAGAAGGGGGTCGATGACGCGAAGCTTATGGTTGAAGCGAACGGTGGCACCGTCAACTTCATGCAGACACAGAATTACGACAACTTTGGCCCGGACCTGGCCTCGCTGATCGAGCAGGCCGTGGCCCAGGGCGCGAAGGGAATTGCTATCCCGAACTGGCTGCCGGAATCGGAAACTCCAGCTCTGAAGGCTGCCCGAGACAAAGGCGTCGTCATCGTGTCCTTTAACGCTGGTCAAAGCGAAATGGGCAACTACGGCGCACTGAACTATTTCGGTTCGGACGAGTATCTCGCCGGTGTCGAAGGCGGCAAGTACCTTGCCTCACACGGTGCCAAGAAGATCCTTTGCCATATTCAGAACCCAGGTGCCGTGAATTTGGAAACCCGCTGCAAGGGCGTTCAGGACGGTGCCAAGGCAGCTGGGGCCGACACCTTCATCCTGCGCGTTCCTGCAAACCTCGATCAGGATATGAACGGCACCTCGGAAGCCATCAAGTCCGAGTTGATCGCGGATACCTCGATCGACGCGGTCATTACCCTGGCTGCATGGGCGGCCGACGCTGCAGCCAATTCCATCGAACAGCAGGGCCAGGCCCGCAAGATCCAGCTCGGAACTTTCGACATGTCGGCCTCGGTTCTGGACCGCATCTCGAAGGGTACCCAGACCTTCGCGATCGACCAGCAGCCCTACCTGCAAGGGTTCCTTGCAACCTCCATGCTGTTCGCCAACCTCAAGTTTGGTACGGCGATTGCAACGAAACCGGTTCTGACGGGTCCCGCTATCGTCGATGCTTCCAATGTAGCTTCGGCCATCGAGGGCGTGAAGCTCGGCGCACGCTGAGCCTGCTTGTGAGGACCCGGCCACGCGGTTGGTCGGGTCAATTCAAAGCAACATGAGGACTGAGGCCAAATGACCGAACCAAACTCAAACAATGATCCCGTCAACACCGCAAGCGCCGAAGGATCATCACTTGGTTCTTCATTCAAGGCCTTTTTCCGCAGCCCTGCTGCCGGTGCGCTCATGGGATTTGTGGCTGTTTTCATCCTCTTTTCTATCTTCGGGTACAGCCGTAATTTCCTGTCCGTCGCGGGGATCACGACCTGGGTGAACTTTGCGTCTCTTATCGGCATGATCGCCATCCCAGTCGGATTTCTGATGATCGCCGGCGAGCTTGATATCTCGACCGGAGCGGTCCTGCCTGCCGCGACGATGACGGTAGCCATCATTTGTGAACACTATCAGATGCCGGAGGTAATCGGTGTGGCGGCGGCCTTGGCCATTGGGGCGCTCATAGGCTTCATTAACGGCTTTATCGTCACGCGTACCCGGGTACCGTCGTTCATCGTGACGTTGGCCACGCTCTTTGCCGTCGCCGGTTTGACTCTTTTTCTGTCTATTTTCTTTATCAACAATACGAATTCTTTCCACCATCCTCCGGAGTGGGCGAAATCGCTCTTTGGCGGCAAGGTATATGGCTTCAATTCCTCAGTCTTTTGGTGGGCAGGCCTCATCGCCGCCTTCGCATTCTTCCTGCATTATTCGCCCAAGGGCAGCTGGGTTTTCGCCTTGGGCGGTGATCAGGAAAGTGCACGGAATGCTGGCATTCCGGTCGCGCGGCTGAAGATTGCGCTCTTCATGCTGTGCTCGACCTCGGCCGCCTTTGCTGGCGTCTTGCAGGTCATGACCTTCAGTTCGGCCACGTCACAGGCAAACTTCGGGCTGATCTTCAACACAATCATCTCTGTCGTCGTGGGCGGCGTTTTGCTGACTGGAGGCTTCGGAACGGTGATGGGCATCGTCTTCGGCGTGCTGACCCTGTCAATCGTGACCCAAGCAATCGGCTTTACCGAGATCGACCGGAACCTGTCCTTCCTCATTATCGGCGTCATGCTTCTGATAGCGGTTCTGCTGAACGACACTTTCCGTCATCTGGCGACCAGCTGGTCCGGAACCAAGAAGAAGTGAGAACGACAATGTCCGATAAGAAACCCGTTCTCGAACTGCGCAATGTCGACAAGTCCTTCGGTCCGATTGACGTTCTCAACGATATTAGTCTGAAAGTGGGTGAAGGCGAAGTGCTGTGCCTTCTCGGCGATAACGGCGCCGGTAAGTCGACCCTTATCAAGACGCTGTCTGGTGTCTGTCAGCCCACGCGCGGCGAAATCCTGATGGACGGCGAGACAACAGTCTTCTCCCGCCCGCGCGAGGCGCAAGAGCGCGGCATCGCGACGGTTCACCAGTTTGGCGGCACGTACCCCCTGATGTCCATCGGGCGGAACTTCTTCATGGGCTCCGAGCCGACGAAGGGTTTCGGCCCATTCAGGGTGTTCGACCGCAAAAGAGCCAACCGCGTCGCCGTTGAGGAAGTCCAGAAGATGGGAATTACACGGATCACCGACGGTGATCGCTTGGTCGGCGGGCTTTCCGGTGGTGAACGGCAGTCGCTGGCCATTGCAAGGGCAGTCTATTTCGGGGCTCGCGTGTTGATCCTTGACGAGCCAACGGCGGCCCTCGGTGTCAAGCAGGCGGCGCATGTGCTTCGCATAGTCAACGAGGCCAAGCGCCGTGGCCTGGCCGTTGTCTTCATTACCCATCAGGTCATGCACGCCATGGCTGTCGGGGACCATTTCGCTGTCCTTATCCGTGGCGCCATCGCCGCTGACTTCCGCAAGGGCGAGAAGACGCGGGAGCACATTGCCGACCTCATGGCGGGTGGCGAATCCATGGCGGATCTTGAGGCAAGCATCGAAGGAAATATGGAAACCCAAGGGGGTTAACCGCCGCCGCCAACTCATGGGTCTGCATGAACACTCCGCCAGTTGCCGGCGCCTGAACTCCCGCAGGGGGGTTATTTTGCAAGGCCCACCTGCAACGCGGGGACGAGAGGTACTCCACACTCCCCTCGAAGCGAAGCGACCGGGTCGCAAGCAGCGGTCCGGTCTCAAATTCTCTCAAACCCGGTTTCAGGGCGAATATAGTATGACAATGAGAATAGGCGTCATCGGCACAGGATTGATGGGAGCCGATCACGCGAGAATCGTCGCCGAGGAACTTCCCGGCGCCAGCCTACAGGTGGTCTGCGACACGGATGGGGCCCGTGCCCGGAAGGTTGCTGATGCGTATGGCGCGGCGGATGTTGCCAGCGATCCGGAAGGCGTGATTGCCCGCAGCGATGTGGATGCCGTGATCGTGGCAAGCCCCGATTTCACCCATGCGCCCCTGTCGCTCGCCTGCATCCGGGCCGGCAAGAGGGTGCTCTGCGAAAAGCCCCTTGCGCAGTCGTCCGCCGAATGCCTCGCGGTCATGGAGGCCGAGCAGAAAGCCGGCCAGCGCTTCGTGCAGCTTGGATTCATGCGGCGCTTCGACCAGTCCTATATCGAGATGCGGCGCGCCATTGCGGATGGCACGCTGGGCCGCCCGCTGATGATGCATAATTTCCACCGCAATGTGGAAACGCCTGCCGCCGATTTCACCGGCGCCATGGCGATTTCCAATTCCGCTCCCCACGAATTCGATGTGGTGCGACACGTGCTGGGCACGGAATATGCCGCAATCTCGGCCTTCCAGGCGAAGCGCTCTGATGGGCTGGTCGCCCCGGTCGTCATGGTTCTGGAAACGACCGATGGCCAGCTCGTCAATATCGAAATCAACAATAACGCCGCTTATGGCTATGACGTGCGCGCCGAACTTGTCGGTGAGAAGGCCAGCATCGCGACGAACCATGTGGCCTATACCCGACTGGACCGTGCGCTCGGCACCCATGCGGCTTACGAGGCAGACTGGCGCGGCCGCTATTTTGAAGCCTATCGCCGCCAGAACCGCGCCTTCCTGCGCTTTGTCGAGACGGGCGAATTCCCCGCCATCGCGTCGAGCGGCTGGGAAGGCTATGCCGCCGCCGTGGTGGCCGAAGCGGGCATCAGAGCCCTCATCGAAGGGCGCAGGCAGCTTGTTTCCATGATTGAAAAACCGGAGTTCTACGCATGAAACTGGGTTTCGTATCCGACAGCCTCGGCGAACTCCCCTTCCACGAACTGCTCGACCATGCGGTGCGCATGGGCGTCTCCGGCGTCGAGGTCAATACATGTGGCTGGTCAACCGCTCCACATTTCGATCTCAAGTCCATGCTTGGCAACAAGGCCGCCCAGCGCGATTTTCTGAAGGCCTTTTCGGATCGCGGGCTGCAGGTGATCAGCCTCAATGCGAATGGCAATACGCTGCACCCGACCGACCCGGCACAGGGCGAGGGTTTGAAGGACACCATTCGCGTGGCGGGTGAGCTGGGTATCGGGACCGTCTGTACAATGTCGGGTCTTCCCGCTGGAAACGCTACCGATACCATGCCGAACTGGGTCGTCTCCTCCTGGCCGCCGGAAACGCAAGCCATCCTGAAATACCAGTGGGAAGAGAAGCTCTTTCCCTTCTGGACCGAGATTGTCGCGCTGGCCAGGGGAAACGGCGTCGAGAAGATCGCGCTGGAGTTGCATGGCAACCAGTGCGTCTACAATGTTCCATCGCTCTTCAAGCTACGGAACGAAGTGGGCACGATCATCGGTGCGAACCTCGATCCCTCGCATCTTTTCTGGATGGGGGCCGATCCGCTGGTTGCGGCGGAGGCACTAGGAAATGCCATCTATCACGTCCACGCCAAGGATACGTTCCTCAACGCTCCCAAGCAGGCGGTTGCCAGCCTGCTCGAAAACGGCAGCCTGATGGATATTCCCGCCCGTTCCTGGTCCTACATCACGCTCGGCTTCGGCCATGGCGAGGAATGGTGGCGGCAGTTCTGCTATCGGCTGAAAATGGCCGGTTATGACGGCTGGCTCTCCATCGAGCACGAGGACGTGGTCCTCAACTTGCTGGAAGGGCTCGAAAAATCCGTCGCGCTGCTCAAGGGTGTCATGCCTGCCGCTCCGGCCGACTACAAACCACAAGATATTTGAGACTAACAATCTAACTCCCGAAACAGGATACTGATGATGACAACGGCCCCTGAAACCTCGGGACCCTTTACCTTGGCGGTTTGCGCGGAAATGGTGTTCCGCTCGCTGCCCGTGATCGACCGTCTCAAGCGGATCACCGAACTCGGCTTCGTCGCCGAGATTTGGGACTGGACGAAGCACGACATCGCGGCGCTGGCGAAGTCCGGCGCCTCGTTCTCCTCGATGACCGGCTATGTCACCGGGACACTAGCCGATGACGCCGGCGCGGACGAGCTGATCAGGACGGCAAAACTCTCGATTCCGGTCGCCAGGGAGTTGAACTGCCCGCGGCTCAACCTGCATGGCACCGGGCTCGACGGCCAGGGCCTTCCGGTCGTCAAATCCGAAGTCGTGACCGGTGCGATGTGGCTCAAGGCCCGCGACACCCTCGAGCGCATCGCCGACCTCGGTGAGCAGGAAGGGGTGACCTTCGTGCTCGAAAACCTCAACGAGGCCGTCGACCATCCGAAAACGCCTTTCGCCAAGGCCGCCGACACGATCGCGCTGGTCTCGTCCGTCAACCGGCCGTCGCTCAAGCTCAACCTCGATCTCTACCATGCGCAGATCGGCGAAGGGAATCTGATCGAACTCTGTCGCCTGGCGCTTCCACACATTGGCGAGATCCAGGTGGCCGATGTTCCCGGGCGCACCGAGCCCGGCACCGGGGAAATCAACTATCCGGCCATCGCACGTGCCCTCGAAGCCATGGGCTATCGCGGCGTCATCGGCATGGAGGCATGGCCGTCGGGCGATGACGAACTGGCGCTCAGCCGGTTCCGCCAGGCTTTCACTGTCTAAGCCAGCCACTTTCTCAACGTTCGAATTTCGGAGCATCAAATGCCTGCCCAACACCCTGTGAACGTCGCCCTGATAGGGGCTGGCCGCATCGGTTCCTTTCACGCAGAAACCATCGCGCGCCGGCTTGTCGACGCAAACCTGATCGCGATCGCCGATCCGGCCGAGGGCGCGGCGGAAGCGCTTGCCGCGAAGCTGGAGGTTCCGACCGCCGTGACCGACGTCTCGGCGGTGCTCTCCGACCCGGCGGTCGAAGCCGTCGTCATCGCATCGCCGGCGCGCTTCCACGCCAGTCTTGCCATCCAGGCCGCCGAGGCCGGCAAGGCCGTGTTCTGCGAAAAGCCCATGGCGCTGACCCTCGAAGAGGCCGATCGCGTGATCGCCGCCGCGTCCAGCGCCGGGGTGCCACTGCAAGTCGGCTTCAACCGCCGCTGGGACCAGGCTTTCGCCGAAGGGCGCGCCGCGATCGATGCGGGCAAGGTGGGAACGCCGCAGTTGATCCGGTCGCTGACGCGTGACCCCGGCCCCTATGGCGGCAGTCCGGAAAGGACACCGCGCTGGACGATCTTCTACGAGACGCTGATCCACGACTTCGACACGCTTGTCTGGCTCAATCCCGACGCCCGACCCGTCGAGGTGACGGCAATCGCCGATGCGCTGGTGCGCCCCGATTCCAGGGACAAGGGTTTCCACGACACCGCTGTCGTCACCATCCGCTTCGACAATGGCTCGATTGCTGTCGCCGAAGCCAATTTCTCCGCCATGTACGGCTACGACATTCGTGGCGAAGTCTTCGGTTCGGGTGGCATGATCACCATGGGTGACGTTCGCCGCTCGAGCATGACCCTTTTCGACAGCAATGGCGTGTCCAGCGACACCTGGCGGCGCGACACCGATCATTTCGTGCATGGCTATACCGCGCAACTCGCCGCCTTTGTCGGCGCGGTTCGCAGCGGCGTGGTCACGGGACCGACCGGTCAGGATGCGCGCACCGCGCTTGCGATCGCTCTTGCCTGCATCAAGTCGGTGGAGGAGAGGCGCACAGTGTCGATGAGCGAAATCTGAAGCAATAAGCGAAGGCAGGACATGGCGGTTTCGAATGATTGCACAACTCGAATTGTGACCTTTGAAGATCTGCAGAGACGCGTCGCGGGTCGTCAGCTTGTTTTTCCGCCGCAAGTCGAAAAGGTAGCGGCTGCCGCCCTTGCGCGACCCGAACTTCTGGCATTTGAGAGCGCAGACAAGATTGCCGCGCGCGCAGGCGTATCAAAGGCAACCGTCGCCAGGTTTGCCAGACTTCTTGGCAATCGAAACCTGAAGGAGGCAAGACGTGTTTTTCGCGAGGAATTGCGAAGACGCCATGACATCAACGCCGGGCGGCCAAATTGCTGAACGTCGTCTCGAGGGACGGCTTTCTTTTTCTCGATTTCATCTTGCGGAACTTGAGCGTCACATCGGTGGGCGAAGCTTGTCCATCGCCGTCCGAGTGCGGCTGGCTCGAATCCCTTGGAACTGATCCAGATCGACCATACGAAGGCCGATATCTCTGTCGTCGACGAGGAAACCCGACGGCCTACCGGCCGCCCGTGGTTGCATATCTGCAGCCGGATCATGACCGAATTCTACCTCACGATGGAAGCGCCGTCCCGGCTGTCGACCAGCCTGTGTCTGCTGCACTCCGTCTTCGACAAATCGGCATGGCTGAGAGAACGTGAAATCGCGGACCATGGCCTGTCACCGGCCTGCTCGATACATTGCACGTCGACAACGGCCCAGATTTCCGCAGCATAACGTTCAAGAGAGAATGCGAGGATGCGGGCATCGCGATCGTCGGGCGAACCCCACTTCGGCGGTCATATCGAGCGTGTGATCGAACGCAGATGGGGAGATTGCAGGAGCTCGGCGAATTGATTCGAAGCGACATGCTGCGCAGACGGTCGGTTCTGGAACGAAGCAATGAGAAAGACGCCATTCGCTGGTGCCTTCCGTCTTGACGCCGATCAGCCAGACATATTTTTGACTTCAGCATTCATTAGCGAAGCAAAAGTCCAGGATGGCATGTTGGGCTTGCCGAGAGCTTTCAGGCTAAAGTGAATCTGCGCGCGCAGGCCCGCTTCGGTCTCCTCTCCGTGTTCGAGGCAGTGCTCGATCAGAATTGGGTGGAAGAACGCCGTGAACGCGGTGTGGACGGCACGCGCCGCCTCCGCGGGATCTTCCACCTTGAATTCGCCCGCTTCGATGCCCTCGCGGATGATCGCCTCAAGGATCGTGACCATACGCTCGATATGCGCCTTGGTGACCGCCCAGTTCTCGTGCATGGCGGCGACAATGAGGTCGTGCATGCGCTGTTCCTTGACCAGGATCGTCTTGCCGTGGTGGTGAACCGCGGTGAGAAGACGGATAAGCTTCTCCGCGGCTGGCGCGCTCGATTGGGCAATCCTAGAAGCGATCTCGGCGACCTCGTTCACGACCAGCCCGCAGATGGACTCTTTGATGGCACCCTTGGAGGGGAAAAAGCGGTAGACGTTTGCCGTGCTCATGCCGAGTTCGGAAGCAATGTCGGCCACCGATGTCTTTTGGTAGCCGATGTGGCGAAAGTGCGCCTCCGCCACCTCCAGGATGCGTGTACGCACCTTGTCAGGATCAGTTCGCGTTCGGGCCGGACGATTCATGCATGTCTTTCAGAACTGATGAAGCGAACCTGCGGCGTTCGCATTGACGATCACTTGTAAGCGGCAAGTTCGTGTGGTTGACCTTGCGTATGTGAGGCAAGGTCAACCGCACGAACAGGCTCCTCCGGCGATGAAGCCCTACTCGGCCGCCATCGCTGGTTGCAATTCCGGTTCCTTCGCCGAATCCTCGTGGGTCTCGTCCGCAGCCGGCTTGATCCGGAACCACGCGACATAGAGCGCTGGAAGGAACAGCAGGATTAGCACCGTGCCCGCCGCCGTGCCGCCGATCAGCGTATAGGCCATCGAACCCCAGAAGACGGAGTGCGTGAGGGGGATGAAGGCCAGCACGGCGGCAAGTGCGGTCAGGATCACGGGCCTCGTGCGTTGCACCGTGGCCTCGATGACGGCGTGATAGTCGTCAAGGCCGGCGGCACGGTTCTCCTTGATCTGTTCGGTCAGGATCAGCGTGTTGCGCATCAGGATGCCGGCCAATCCTATGAGGCCCAGAATAGCGTTGAATCCAAAGGGCTGGTTGAAGGCGAGCAGCATCGGCACGACGCCAACCAAGCCTAACGGTGCGGTCAGCACGACCATCGCCATCGTCGAGAAGGATCGCACCTGCAGTATGATGACGATCAACATGGCGGCGATCATGGCCGGGAAGACTTTGCCCAGCGCGGTGTTGGCCTTAGCCGCCTCCTCGATCGATCCGCCCATTTCGATGCGATAGCCGGCCGGAAGGGATTTGATCAGGGGCTCAAGGGCCGTCATGATCTGCTTGGAAACCTCTGGAGGCTGGGTCGCCTCATTGATGTCCGAGCGGATCGTGATGACCGGCGTGCGATCGCGTCGCTTCAGGATCGGCTCTTCCAGGCGGACTTCCGAGTGACCGATCTGGTCGAGTGGAATCTGGCGGCCATCCCGGCTCATCAGTGAGAAGTCCGCCAGACGCGTCGGATTCAGCCGCTCGCCGCCGGCGCTGCGTGCCACGATGGGGACATTGCGAATGTCCTCGCGGACCTGCGTGACGGGGATGCCGGTGAGAAGGAACTGGAGTTGCTGGGCCACCTCCGCCGGCGACAGGCCGATGAGGTTCAGTCGATCCTGATCCGGGATGAAGCGCAGTACCGGCGTGCGATTGCCCCACTCGCGATTGGCCTGCCGCACGTCCGGCACGCTGCGCATGATGGCGAGGGCTTTTTCGGAGATGGTGTATAGCTGCTGCGGGTTTGGCCCCATGACCCGGAACTCGACCGGAAACGGCGTGTAGGGTCCGAACACGAGTTGCGTGACACGGACGTTCGCTTCGGGGGCAAGCCCTGTCGCGACCGCTACACGGAGCCGGTGCTTCAAAGCCTCGCGCGCCTCCGCGTCAGGTGTCAGCACGACGATCTTGGCGAAAGCGGGATCAGGCAATTCGGGCGCCATGGCGAAGAAGAAGCGGGGAGCGCCCTGACCGACATAGCTCGTCACGATTTTGGCCTCCGGCTGGTTGCCAAGCCAGTGTTCCAACTTCTCGACCGTGGCGGTCGTCGTTCCGATGCTGGTGCCTTCGGGCAGGCGAACCTCGACCAGCACTTCAGGGCGATCGGATGTCGGGAAGAACTGCTGCTTGAGACCGCTCATGCCGACAACCGAAAGCGCGAAGACGATGCCGACGGCAGCGCAGGTCACGAACTTGTGGCGCACGGCAAAGGTGATGAGCCGGCGAAGGCGCCGATAGTTCGGTGTGTCGTATATGGCGTGAACGCCGCCTTCGACTGGTTTGATCGCGGGCAGCATCTTGACGCCCATATAAGGGGTGAAAATCACAGCGACGATCCAGGAGACGATAAGGGCGAACCCCACGACCCAGAAGATGTTGCCGGCGTATTCGCCGGCCGTCGAGCGCGCGAAGCCCACCGGCAGGAACCCGGCGATCGTCACCAGCGTGCCTGAGAGCATCGGCGCCGCGGTGTGGCTCCATGCATAGGCCGCCGCCTTGATGCGGTCCATGCCCTCTTCCATTTTCACCACCATCACCTCGATGGCGATGATGGCGTCGTCAACGAGGAGGCCAAGCGCCAGGATGAGGGCACCGAGCGTGATGCGGTCGAAGAACCGGCCGGTTTCCAGCATGATGAGAAACACGACGGCGAGCGTCAGCGGGACGGCGGCCGCCACGACGATGCCGACGCGCCAACCGAGGCTGAGCAGACTCACCAGCAGCACCACGCCGAGCGCCATCGCGAATTTGAGCATGAACTCGTTGACCGACGAGCCGATGTTGACGGCCTGGTCACTGACTTTGGCCAGCGTCATTCCGAGCGGCAGCGTCTGTGCGATGGAAGCGGACCTCACCTCCAGCGCCTTGCCGAGTTCAAGACCATTCCAGCCCTCCTGCATCACTGCCGCGAGCATGATGGTCGGCTCACCCTGGTGCCTGATGATGTAGGTGGGAGGATCCTCGTAGCCGCGCCGAACCTGGGCGACGTCGGAGAGCTTCAGCGTCCGTCCCGCGGCGACGATCGGCGTGTCGGCGATCGCCTGGACACTGTCATAGGCGCCTGCGACCCGGATAAAGACCTGCGGCCCCTCTGTGTCGATCGAGCCCGCCGGCGTGACGGTGTTCTGCCGCTGCAAGGCGGCAATGATGTCTTGTGCCGACACGCCGAGGGTTGCCAGCTTGGCATAGGAAAACTCGACGAATATCTGCTCGGGACGTTCGCCGAGGATGTTGATCTTCTTGACGCCGGGCACATGCAGAAGGTCATGGCGAATGGTCTCGGCCTGCCTCGCGAGTTCCCGCATCGGCATGCCTTGGGCCTTCAATGCATAAAGCGCGAAGCTCACATCCGAATACTCGTCGTTGACGAAGGGACCGAGCACGCCGGGCGGCAGGTTGCGGGCTTCATCCCCGAGCTTCTTGCGGGCCTGGTAGAACTCCTCCTGCACGCTGGATGGCGGTGTGCTGTCCTTTAGCGTAACCGTCAAATATGCATAGCCTGGCCGTGTCGTCGTCTCAACACGGTCGTACCAGGTCAATTCCTGAAGCCGCTTCTCCAATGGTTCGGCGACGAGGTCCTGCATCTCGCGCGCCGTTGCGCCCGGCCATACCGTCGTGACCGTCAGGGTCTTGATGGTGAAGTTGGGGTCTTCGGCACGTCCAAGCATGAGGAAGGCGTAGGCGCCGGCGGCGACCAGCAGAATGATGAAGAAGAGGGTTACGGCTCGCTCGCGAACGGCGATCGCGGAAAGATTGAGGTTCATCAGTTGCTCCCGCTTCCAGAGGCAGTCCTGACGCGGGTGCCCTCCTGCAGGAGATGAGCGCCGAGCGCAACAATCGAGTCACCGGAACTCAGCCCGGAGATCACGGCGGTTTCGCTGGTCAAACGAACAAGCTTGACGGGCCGAAAATGTACGGTCGAGGTTGCGCCGTCCAGAATCCAAACGCCGGTCTTCTGGCCATCATCCAGCACGGCTCCCAGCGGCACCTGGACTTCCGGTTCACTCGCCTGGCTTGCAAGCCGAATGGTTACCGTCGCGCCAAGCGGTGCTGCCGCGGCCTCACCGTCGAGCACATAGCGGGCCTCATAGGTGCGGGTCTGGGGATCGGCAGCGTCCGACAACTGTCGCAGATGCGCCGTATAATGCTGCCCATCGGCCCCGTACATCCTCGCCTCGGCTACCGAGCCGATCGCCGGCCGGATCGTTTCGGGAAGCGCGACAACCGCTTCGCGGGGACCGGCGTCGGCGATCCGAACCACGGTCTGTCCCGCAGTGACAACCTGTCCAGGCTCACCAAGCGTTTCGACGACCGTTCCATCTGCGTTCGCGTCCAGAATGGAATAGGCCGCCTCGTTCTGCGCGACCTTCGCTTCCGCTTCCGCGGCCGCGAGCTGTGCGGTCGCGGTATCAAGTGCTGCCTTCGCCTGCTCGTAACGCTGCGGAGTTGCAGCCAATTCCTTCTGGACCAGGACGGCATAGCGCTTTTCGTCGGCGCTCGTCTGAACCAGGACAGCGCGTGCCGCAGCGACAGCGTTGCGCTTCGCGGTGAGCGCAAGAACGAGATCGGTATCATCGATCCGCAGCAGCGGTTGGCCTGCCTTGACCTGTTCGCCGACGTTCACAAGCCGCTCGATGATCTTGCCGGGGACGCGAAACCCAAGATTGCTCTGCACCCTCGCCGCAATTGTGCCCGTGAAGCCGCGGTCAGATCCGGTGACCCCCGCTGCCGTCACCAGTCTGACCATCGGAGATTCCTGCCTCGGGTCAGCCGCGGCAGCGGCCGTGTGCGTGCGAAGCGTAATGAATGCGGCCAGACCTAGCCCCACGACCAAGATGCTCCCCAGTCCAATAACAAGTCGCTTTTTCATGCCCATCGCCTTCTCTGAAAATAGATTGCATTCGTACTCTATAGCTGATATAGATTACGAACACAATCAAAAAGGAGACGGATGATGCGTGTGACTCGCAGCCAGGCTGAGCAGAACCGGCAAACCGTGATCGATGTAGCGAGCCGGCTTTTTCGGGAGCGCGGATTCGATGGCATCGGCGTCAAGGATTTGATGGAGGGCGCCGGACTGACCCAAGGCGGGTTCTACAAGCAGTTCGCGTCCAAGGACGACTTGGTCGCGCAAGCGTCCAGACGGGCATTGGAGAGCGCTGCGAACCGATGGTCGACGGCGGCCGCGGCGAGCCCTGAGGACCCGCTTGGCGCCGTGTTCGACTTCTATCTCAGCACGGGGCATCGCGAGGAAAAGATGGACGGCTGCCCGGTGGTTGCGCTTGGCTCGGATGCTGCCAGGCAAGGCGCCGAGGTGAAGGCATCATTTGAGGCCGGCATCCGAGAATACCTCGAGATGCTGGGCTCATGGGTTGGCAAAGCCGGCGGTGAGGAGGCCGGCGGTAAAGCCATGGCCGTTCTCTCGACAATGGTCGGTGCGGTCGTACTCTCGCGTGCCGTCAATGATCCCGACCTCGCGAAGGCTTTTCTGGGTGCAGCGTTCGATCAAGTTCGCGAAGCAGTCGCGGCTTGAAAGCCGCACGCAGCGCTGGCGACGCACCCGAGTGATAGGAGAATAGATGCGACGGATCGTTGTTACGGGCATGGGAGCGGTCACGCCCCTTGCCGCACATGTAGAAGCCTCCTGGTCGCGTCTGCTGGCCGGTCGCTCGGGCATCCGCAGACTGCCGGACGATGTCGTGGGAGACCTGCCGGCGAAGATCGGCGGCACGGTTCCTTCCCTGGAAGAGGATCCCGAAGCCGGATTCGATCCCAATACCGTCCTGGCACCGAAGGACCAGCGCAAGGTGGATCGTTTCATTCTCTTCGCACTGGCGGCAGCGGAAGAGGCGATTGCCAAGGCGAACTGGAAGCCGGTCTCGGAAAATGACAGGATCCGCACCGCCACAATCATCGCCTCGGGGATTGGGGGGTTCCCCGCCATAACCGAAGCGGTGCGAACTGTCGATCAACACTTCAGGCGCTCCCCTCAACTCGCAAGATCATCGAGCAGCTAAAGGCTGAAGGAGGCAATGCGATCACCCATGTTGCGCGCATAGTGCACGCAGATCGCCAGTCATTCACATGCGGGCAGCTCGAAGCGATAGTTCACGATCTGCACCGTTTCCTGTCCTTTGCGCGCGGCGCATGGACGTCGCTCTTCGGGATCGTCGGTTACGACCGGAACGGTCAGGAACACTATCAGAATTGGGGGCAACGCATCGCTGCTCCTTGGCAATCTTGCCCAAGCTGGTTTGACATCCACCACGGCGAATGTCTGGCAGCGGCTTTTCCCGGCTTTGTGGAGCTACTTCATGACCCGTCTCTCTCAAGAGCAGGCTATGCCGGCCTCCATTGGTATCTTCGGAGCAACCGTGCAGGCGAAGGCGCCGGCGTAGATGGGGGTCTGGTACTTTCACAAGCCGCTCTCGAAGGCCTATCAATGTCGGTGCTGACCAACGCTGGCATCACCCTTCCAAGAGCTGCAAATGCAGCAGACAAAATTCGGGCAGCCTGCCAGCACTTGAAGATTCGGACTGCCATTCCGCCCTCGAGCAAGCGATTGCGCCGTTGGAAAAGAAACGGCGCGTTCGCCGACGCCCCGGAGGCAATAACGAAACTTCGCAATGAACTCGTGCATCCCAAGCGTATGCTTCCTGGGAAATTGCCATCCGCCATTCCGGAGGCTTGGCACCTCGCACAATGGTATATTGAGGTGATGCTGCTCAGGCTTTGCGGGTATCGAGGAGTCTATTCGCATCGCCTGATATCGAAGTGGGTTGGAGAGGTGCGGCCATTCCCGTAGTGGGGAAACTCATGTGCCCCGCGTTTGTAGATATCCTGGGTAGCTGGCGGTCCGAGCCGCTGTGCAGTGCGCTCCAACTATCCGGCCGATCGATAGAGGGAATGTTTGGTCGGCGCTTCCCCAAATAAGCAATAGAGGATGCGCTGCGTTGCCCTGAACGCAAAAACCGCCCCGGTTAGACCGGGACGGTAATTGATTTATGATAGAATTGGTTGCGGGGACAGGATTTGAACCTGTGACCTTCAGGTTATGAGCCTGACGAGCTACCGGGCTGCTCCACCCCGCGTCAACCCTAAGCAAGCACTTGCTTGCTTTATTAGACGTAAGCCGAGGCCTACAGATAGGTATATGGCTGACCAAATGAAAGGGCCGCTTACGCGGCCCGTGATCCCTTGGCGGGCCTTATCGTAGAGAGAAGATTTCAACGTGCGTTTAGCAGACCTGGCAGCGACCTACTCTCCCGCGTCTTGAGACGAAGTACCATCAGCGCTGGAGCGTTTCACGGCCGAGTTCGGAATGGGATCGGGTGCAGCCGCTCCGCCATAACCACCAGGTCGGCAAAACGCACGTTGTTCGAGAAGCTTTTTGAGCGAATAGCGATGAGGGAGTAGCGAATAGGGAAGTCCCTACTCTTGCCCTCTCTCTGAGCTGTTCGCTGGTCTTATATGTGCCTTTACGTTCTTTTGGTCCTGGCGCCTTTCGAAGCGAAGCTTCGCAAGGTCGACCGACCGTCGGCGCTGATGCGCCGCACCCACGTAGCGCCGCCCGCAGGGCGGAACAAGCGTGAGTGAGAACAGATCATCTGACCTTGTCAGATGGGCATAAGGAATGAGAACGATCAAGCCGATCGAACTATTAGTACCGGTAAGCTTCAAGCGTTGCCGCTCTTCCACACCCGGCCTATCAACGTGGTCGTCTTCCACGGTTCTCAGGGAATACTCGTTTTAAGGTGGGTTTCCCGCTTAGATGCCTTCAGCGGTTATCCCGTCCGGATGTAGCTACCCTGCTATGCGGCTGGCGCCACAACAGGTCCACCAGAGATCCGTCCATCCCGGTCCTCTCGTACTAGGGACAGATCCTTTCAATATTCCTACACCCACGGCAGATAGGGACCGAACTGTCTCACGACGTTCTGAACCCAACTCACGTACCGCTTTAAATGGCGAACAGCCATACCCTTGGGACCTGCTCCAGCCCCAGGATGCGATGAGTCGACATCGAGGTGCCAAACAACCCCGTCGATATGGACTCTTGGGGGTCATCAGCCTGTTATCCCCGGCGTACCTTTTATCCGTTGAGCGATGGCCCTTCCACGCGGGACCACCGGATCACTATGACCGACTTTCGTCTCTGCTCGACTTGTCAGTCTCGCAGTCAGGCAGGCTTATGCCATTGCACTCAGCGAACGATTTCCGACCGTTCTGAGCCCACCATCGCGCGCCTCCGTTACTCTTTAGGAGGCGACCGCCCCAGTCAAACTACCCACCATACATTGTCCCGGACCCGGATAACGGGCCGCGGTTAGACATCCATAGTAATAAGGGTGGTATTTCAAGGGTGGCTCCACCTGAGCTGGCGCCCAGGTTTCAAAGCCTACCACCTAT